>JAHBZM010000002.1 GCA_019635435.1 Ramlibacter sp.
CATTGACAGCCCGCGGGCGCCATCGAATAATAGCGAACCGCAAGTAATTTTCGTCCGAGGTCACACATGCTGAATTCCGAGAACAATGAGATCCTCACCCGCGTCGGCCCCGGCACTGCCATGGGTGGCCTGTTCCGGCAGTTCTGGCAGCCCGCGCTTCTGTGCGAGGAGCTGCCGGCGCCCGATTGCGCTCCGGTGCGGGTTCGGCTGATGGGCGAGAACTTCGTTGCCTTCCGGGACTCCAGCGGGAAGGTCGGGCTGCTGGACGCGCATTGCCCGCACCGCCTGGCCGAGCTCTTCTTCGGGCGCAACGAGGAGGGCGGCCTGCGCTGCGTGTACCACGGCTGGAAGTTCAGCGTCACCGGCGAGCTGCTGGACATGCCGAGTGAACCTGCCGGCAGCCCGATGCGGTGCAATCCGAACATTCGCGCCAAGGCATACCCGGTCCACGAAGCCGGCGGCATCGTCTGGGCCTACCTGGGCCCGCAGGAGTCCATCCCGCCTTTGCCGCAGATGGAATTCATGGGCCTGCCGGCACAGAACTTCTACACCTCGAAGTGCCTGATGAAATGCAATTACCAGCAGGCGCTGGAAGGCAGCATCGATACAGCGCACCTCACCTTTCTGCACCGGTCCATGGCACCCATGCAGAAGGACGTGTTCAACGTCGGCCACCTGCAGGAGTACGGCGACGCCGACGGGGCGCCACGCTTTTTCTGCGAGGACACCGAGTACGGCATGCGCATCTCTGCGCGCCGGGACGGAGGCGAGGACACCTACTACTGGCGCATCACGCAGTGGCTGATGCCCGCGGCCGTGCTGGTGCCGACAGCCGAAGGCCTGGTCTGCAGGGCCAACCTGTTCATCCCCATCGACGATGAGAACTGCTGGTGGTACCGCATCCGCTACCACGCCGGACGTCCTCTGAGCGACGATGAACTCGCCGAGTACAAGGGCGGCGGCCTCGACTACGCGAAGCTGGTTCCGGGAACGTACATCCCCGAAGGCAACCGCGCCAACGATTACCTGATGGACCGCACCCTCCAGAAGAGCGGCTCGTTCACCGGCATCCTGAGCGCCCAGCTGCAGGACCTCGCAGTGCAGGAGAGCCAGGGCGCGATCGCCGACCGGACCAAGGAACACCTGGGCTCCTCGGATACCGCGATCGTCAAGTGCCGCCGGCGCCTGATCGAATCCGCGAAGAGGTTCGCCACGGAAGGCACGATCCCGGCGGCCGTCGCGCGCGCCGATCTGTACAAGCGGCGCGCCGTCGCCATACTCTTGCCCAAGGAGATGACCGCAGACCAGGCGGGAACCCATCCTGCGACCTTGCCGAGCGCCTGAGCGCGCCGCTGCAGTGGTCGGGCGCGCGCCGCCGAAGGGCGCGCCCGTGCATCGCCACCAATCCAAAGGAGACTCCGGTGAATGTTCTCGTGAAGTTCCGCCAAGCCCTCGCCCTGGCTGCCGCTGTAGTGGCGACCGCCTGTGCGTTTGCGGCGCAGGCCCAGCCCAGGGATTCCTGGCCGTCCAAGCCGATCCGCTTCGTGGTCCCGTTTGCCGCAGGCGGCTCAATCGACGTAGTGGCCCGTCTGATGGGCCGGCACTTGGAAGGACGGCTCGGTCAAAACGTCGTGGTGGAGAACCGCCCCGGCGCAGGTGGAACCGTCGGTGCGGACTTGGTGGCGCGGGCCGCGGCCGACGGGCACACCTTCCTGTTCACGGCGCAGGGGCCGCTGGTGCTCAATCCCTTCCTGATGAAGCGCCTGCCTTACAACGCCGAAACTGCGTTCGCGCCGGTCACCATCGTGGCCGAGGCACCGAATGTTTTGGTGACCAACCAAGCGTTCCCGGTGTCGAGTTTTTCCGACTTGCTTGCTTTTGCCAAGTCAAACCCGGACAAGATGACGTTTGGCACGCAAGGAGTGGGCACCACCGGGCACGTCACCGGCGAACTGATCAATCAGCTGACTGGGCTTGGTCTCACTCACGTTGCCTATCAGGGGTTTCCTCCCGCCCTGACGGACGTTCTGGCCGGGCGGGTCGGCATGATGATCGGGGACACGATCAATCTCGTGCCGCGCATCCGATCCGGCCAGCTGCGTCCCATCGCGATCGCGTCTGCCCGACGCAGCACCGTGCTGCCGCAGGTGCCGACCTTCGCCGAGGCGGGTCACCCTGAAATCGTCTCGGGCCCATGGTTCGCGGTGCTGGCACCCGCAGGCACCGGCATCGAGATCCGTCGCAAGCTCTCCGATGAGATGCGCCAGATCCTGAATCAGGGTGAGGTCCAGGAGAAGTTGAAGGAACTCGGCGTGGAAAGCCGAGGGATGACTCCGGAGGAGTTCGATGCCTACCTGAAGGCCGAGTACAAGCGCTGGGGCGGCGTGATTCGCAAGGCGGGGATCACGCTGGACAAGTGACCCGGCTACGGATCGCAGGCGCCAAGCCTGCCGGCTCGGCTTTCCAGCAGGGACATGGTGGTGAAGAAGGTACTCAGATCATCGGCGGGAATCCCGGCGAGAAGGTCGGCTTCCACCAGGTTGATCATGTCCTCCACCTGCCGGTGGACTTTCCTGCCGGTGGCCGTCAGGCTCAGTCGCAATCGCCGGCGGTCCTCGGGGTCCACGCCCTTCTTGAGGTAGCCCTGTTCGACCAGCTTGTCGATCGCCCGGCCGACGAAGAAGGCATCGGTGCTGGTGCGCTCGGCGACCTGCATCGCCGAGAGGGGCTCGTAGCGTCCGATGACGGCCATGACACGCCAGCTGGTCACCGTCAGGCCGAACTCGCTCTTCCACCACGGGGCGAGATGGCGTGTGATGCGCGATGCCACCGACAGGCAGCGGTAAGAGATTCTGTTTTCAAGAGGCACACGGGGAGCGTTGCGCATGCGCAGATTCTACGGATCGGGACAGCCGCGTCGGCTGCCGGTCCGCAGCGCGGCGCGAGCATTTCTTCGTCTGCCAGTCGGGAGAAGTCGAGACCATGAATGCGCAAATGCTGCAAGTGCGCGTGGCGCGCAAGATTGCCCTTGCGCTGGACATTGCCTTGTTCGAACTGGTGAGCACCGACGGCAGGGCACTGCCTCCGTTCTCTGCGGGCTCGCACGTGGACGTTCTGTTGCCCTCTGGTGTCACGCGCCAGTACTCGCTGTGCAACGATCCGGCGGAGTCGCACCGCTACCAGATTGCCGTGCTCAAGGACCCGCGGGGTAGGGGAGGGTCGCGCGCGATGCACGAGCTCGTGCGCGAAGGTGATGTGATCACCATCAGCGCACCCCGCAACCATTTCCCACTCACTCCGGGTGCCGAGGAGACCTTGCTGATCGCTGGCGGCATCGGCATCACGCCCTTACTGTGCATGGCCGAGCGGCTGTACGTGCTCAAGCTGCCTTTCACCCTTCATTACTGCACGCGTTCGGTGGAACGCACAGCGTTCCGGGAGCGCATCCAGCAGGCCGGCTATGCAGCGCACGTGCAGTTGCACCTTGACGACGGCCCGCAGCAGCAGAAGCTCGATTTGCCCGCGCTGCTGCGCACGCCACGGCGCGGAGTCCACATCTACACCTGCGGCCCCCAGGGTTTTATGGACGCTGTGCTGTCCAATGCGCGCAGCAGCGGCTGGCCGCAGGACCAGCTTCACTACGAGTTCTTCAGCGCCGCGCCGCAGAAGCTGGCCACCGACGGAAGCTTCGAGGTCAAGCTAGCCAGCTCCGGTCGAACCATCCGCGTTGCGGCCGACGCCACCGTGACCTCGGCGCTTGCGGCCGAAGGTATCCTGGTGCCGACCTCATGCGAGCAAGGCGTGTGTGGGACCTGCCTCACACGCGTGCTCGAAGGCGAGCCCGACCATCGGGACATGTACCTGACGCCGCAGGAGCAGTCCGCGAACGACCAGTTCCTGCCTTGCTGTTCCCGCTCCAAGTCAGCTTGCCTTGTTCTGGACCTTTGAGGCCGACGACGCGGCTGCGCCGCGTGGGCCGGAAGCCCGAGCGCGAGGAGTCGACCGGATGCCCAAGGCCGCTAGCGAGATCCTTGCGCCAAGCGCGCACGCCAGCCCGCCCCTGCTGCAAGCCTGGCTTTTTCAGGACGTCCGCTCGATGCCGCCCCCCGCAAGCGGACCGCACGCGCTCCTGGGAGCGCTTGCTTGGGCCGGTGGGCTATTGCGGATCTTGGCCATCGCGTACAGCGCAAAAAGACCAGCGGCCGCCAACCAAGCAGGGGCAGCCGCATCATCGCAGTCCAGCGCACTGGCTACATCGCTGACCTGCAGGGATGCCGGTTCACCCGCCCGGCCATCGCGGCGGGCTCCTGACGCCTGCGCACGGCGCGCGAACTCCGGGCCAGCAGGCACTTGCAGGAGTTCGAGTCGCATCGCCATCGGAAGCGCTTGCCACTGTTCCCGCGACAGCCGCAGACCGCATTCCTCCAGCTTGTGGGCGTACGGCGAGCGGCAGCCGGCGATTTGCAACTCCGTCGCTGCTGCTGCTCTGGCTCACACAAGCAGGGCAGGGCCGGTTCTGCACCTTACTCCACACCGAGAAGCACCTCGACGAAGATGATCACTTTGACAGGCAGGCGCTCGCCCTTTTCACTGGGTGCGTGTCATTGATCGGTAAGTCTCAGCAAGCATCCTATGGCAGAGCTGCATCCGAAGTCGCACCCCCCCACAAGCCCGATGTCGAGTGACAGCTCGGTGCGTTCCGTGGAACGCGCCATCGATGTGCTCTTCAGTTTCACACAACAGGAGCCGGTTCTCGACATTCCTGCGCTGCAGCAGCGCACCGGGCTGTCCCGACCCACTCTCTACCGACTGTTGCGAACACTGGAAAGCAGGGGGCTGATCTACTCGTTCGGCAACCCGCTACGTTTCCAACTGGGCGCCCGCATCGGCTTGCTCGCGAGCACGTGGACGCCTGCGCCTCCGCTGGTCACGCTGGCTGCCGGCCCACTGGAGCAGCTTTGGCGCAGCACCCAGGAAACCGTCGCGCTCATGATGCCCGTCTCCGCTTCCCATCGCATGTGCGTCTTCGAGCGGAAGAGCCCTCAGGCCCTCTCGTTCAGCCGCGGAGTGGGTTACACCGAGCCGCTGCACAACGGTGCCAGCGGCAAGGTCATACTGGCGCACTTGACGCCGGACCAGCGGCGGCAGTCGCTCAGCAATCTCAGCCGCCGTGCACGCGACCAGATCGCCCGTGACATCCAGACCGCGCTCCAGGACGGTGTGCTCGTGACGCACGCTGAAGTGATGGCGGGGACGGTGGCCGTCGCCTCGCCGGTGCTGACAAAAAGCGGCCAGCCGGTGGCGGCAGTCTGCGTGTTCGGGACGGAGATGCGGCTGCGCGGCGCCGCACTGCGCTCCTGTCGCAGCCAGACCGCCAAGGCGGCGCGCGACATCTCGACGCGACTCTGATCTGTCCACGCTCCGGACATTTTGAGGGTAACCCGCAAGACCCCGGCCCGCGGGAACGACTAGAGTAGGCCGGCAATCAACGATCGCAGCCGCGTCGACAGACGCGCCATCATCCTCCTCTAGGCTTCCCATGCGCCAAATATTCACGCTGATTTGCGTTGCTTCGGCCGCTCTGGCCTCACCCCTTGCGTTCGGGCAATCCTGGACACCGAGCAAGCCCGTGCGCATCGTCGTGCCGGCATCGGGCGGAACGGTTGATCTCGTCGCGCGTGCCGTGATCCCGGCGTTGCAGCAGGCTCTCGGTCAGCCGGTGATCGCCGATGCGAAACCAGGCGCGTCGGGCAACATTGCCGCTACCCTGGTTGCGAAGTCGCCGGGTGACGGTCACACCATCCTCACCGGTTTCAATCCGCTCGTCATCAGTACGTTCCTCTCAAAGAACCTGCAATACGATCTGCAGAAGGATCTGAAGCCGATCACGCTGGGTGTTACCTCCGAGCAGGTCCTGGTGGTCAACTCTGAAGTCCCAGTGTCCACCTTGGCTGAGTTCGTGGCGCTCGCGAAGAAGTCCGATGGGAACATGAACTTCGGATCCATCGGCACCGGCAGTGCGTCGCACCTCACGATGGAGCTGTTCAAGTCCCGTGCGGGCGTCGAGATCAAGCACATCCCCTACAAGGGGGCTGCCCCCGCCATGACCGATCTCCTCGGCAAGGTGACCCACGCAGGGGTATTTGCGGCGGCAAACGTCATTCCCTACGTCAAGGACGGCCGGCTCAAAGCGCTCGCGGTCACCGGCAGCAAGCGGCTGAAGGCGCTTCCCAATGTCCCCTCCATGGCGGAGGCAGGCTTCCCGAATTTCAGTGCCACCATCTGGATCGGTTTCCTTGCTCCGGCCAGCACGCCGGACCCGGTGGTGCGCGACATGCAGCAGCAGTTCGCGCGGGCGCTCATGAGTCCCGGAGTGCAGAAAAACATGGAAGCCAACGAGTTCGACGTTGTTGCGAACTCACCGGAGGAATTTGCAAAGTTCCTGAAGCGGGAAGCTGAAACCTGGGGCAGGGTCGCCAAGCAGGCGGGCCTCGTCGCCGAGTAGCGTTACCGGCCACCGATTTTTTCCAAGGCGCGCGCTCCGCGCCGAACCAAGCAGGTACATCCCATGCAGAACCCTGGCCACTTGCCTCCGGCATTGCCGCCCACCCACTATCTGGACAACCGGATCTTCACCGATCCATCCATCTTCCGGGAGGAACAGGAACGTCTGTTCTCCAAGGTGTGGCAGTTTGTCTGCCATGAGAGCGAGCTGCCGAACAGCGGTGACTTCCGCACCACGCAGGTCGCGGGAAAGCCACTCATCGTGGTCCGCGACGAAAGCGGCAGCATCCGAGCCTTCTTCAACGTCTGCCGGCATCGTGCCGCGGAAGTGGTGCGTTCCGAGTCCGGCAACGCGCGCTCGTTCACTTGCTTCTACCACCACTGGAACTACGGGTTGGACGGAAGCCTGCGAGCGGTCTCCAAGCCGGAAGGATACGAGCGCGCATGTCTAGACAAGGCTGCGCTCGGCCTCGTTCCGGTGAGGACCGAGTCCGTGCTCGGGCTGGTCTTCACCTGTCTGGATCCGCAAGCGCCTGCGTTGAGGGAGTACCTCGGAGAAATCCTCCGCCCATTGCAGGACCCACTCGGGTCGGTGCCGATGCAAGTCATCCACTTCCACAAGGCAGTGGTCAAGACGAACTGGAAGCTCTGGCAGGACAACAACAGCGAACGCTATCACAGCATGCTGCACGCGATCAACCGGGCGACGCAACCCTGGGTGTTGGGCAAGACCAGCCCGATGAAGCTGCGCCTGTTTCCCAATGGCCATAGTGGCTACTGGTCCGAGGGCGAGGCCGCCGTCGCGTACGAGCGCGGCGGCTACACCAATGTGACCGGGGGCACGTTGCCGGGCATGCGCGACAATGAAATGCGGGTGGTCAACTTGTTTCCTGATCTGATGGTGAATATTCGCTCGAACGTGGTGCGGATCGACCGCATGATTCCGATCGACGAGCAGCACACGATGGTCGAATGGCGGGGGCTTGGTGTCGCCGGCGACGATGCCGAGACGCGGGAGCTAAGGCTGCGCCATCACAACATGTTCTGGGGCCCGGCGGGGCGCAACCTGCCGGAGGACCTGATTGCGGTGGAATCGCAGTACCGTGCCATGCGTGCCGACGCAGTCCGCTACAGCATTCTCGCGCGAGAGGAAGACCTCAATCCGACGGACGACGCGAACCTGCGAGCCTATTATCAAGAGTGGAACCGGCTGATGGGGCGAAGCGCGTCAGCACCGTTCGAGGCGCACGCACAAGAGGTGACGCTGTGAGCTACGAGAATCTTCTGGACGCGTTCGAGGTGCAGCAGTTCATCCAGCGCACGGCCGCGCTGTTGAACGCCGAGAAGCTTTCCGAATGGCTGGAGCAGTTCCATTCGGATGGCTTGTACGAGATCACCGCGTACAGCACTGAGCTTGGCAAGGAGCTGGCATGGTGGAAGCAGGAATTGCCGCTGCTGCAAAAAACCATCTCGGAGGTGCCGAGACACGTGCGTGATCCGGCCAAGCGTCTGCACGTGCTGGGACCGCCGCTGGTGAGCGTGACGGGTGACGCGGCGCGAGGGCAAACGGCCTTCTCGGTATTTCGCACCCTGCCAACAGGGGAGACCAGCCTCTTCGTGGTGGGCCGCTACCTTGACGAGCTGGTGCGGGTCGGGAGCGGCTGGCGCTTCAGCGTCCATCGGGTGCAACTGGAGACACGCGTCCTCGATGCATTTACGCATCTGCCGCTGTAGATGTCGCAGCCAAGCGGTTGCTCACAACGCGAATGCTCCTGATGGGCGGCTTGCAATGTCGCGGAGTGTTGGCCAAACGGCGAGTTCGTACGTGACGAATGCCCAGGTATCGTCGCAGAGCGAAGCTTGAGCCAGGCTGCCGACTGAACATTGAGCGAGGGCTAGATGCCTTCCGCGAGCGTTCGGCACGCGATAAGCCTCGAGATCGAATGCTTTCCAATGGTGAACACCTTTGAACGCTGGACATGCAACGAATGCACACCCCGCTGGTTCGGCAAGCCATTCAGGTGCTGAGGACACTCCAGATCATTTCCGGTCGCCCAGGGTTGCACTTTCCTGGCGAGAGGGGCGCATGAGCGGCGCCCAGGTCGCACTGTTCATCGCTTTCGTGGTGGTCGCGACCCTGGCGCAGGGGCTGACAGGCTTCGCGTTCGTGCTGGTACTGCTTGGGCTCGCCGGCCTGTTCCAGCTTGCGCCCGTGACCGACCTGGCGAACGTGGCAACCACGCTGGCCGTGCTGGGCGCGGCGGCAATGCTGCGCACCTCGCTGAGACACGTCGACCGTACTGCCTATCGCGAGGCGGTGGCTGGATCCGCGCCGGGGGTTCTCGCCGGTGTGCTGTTGCTACAGTGGCTGAGCGCAAACGTCATGACCGTGTTGGGCGTGCTGCTCGGCGTGACCATCTTCGCATGCGCGATCACCATGTTGCGGCCGGGAAACGTGCTGCCAGTACGGTCCAGCGGCATCTGGTTCGGCGGCTTCGGCCTGCTCTCGGGAGTGCTGGGCGGCCTGTTTTCGGCCGGCGGCCCCCCGCTTGTGTACCACTTCTACCGACAGCCCATGGCAATGGAAGCACTGCGGGCCACCTTGGTCGCCGCGCTGACCACGATGAGCGTGATGCGGATTGTCGTCGTCCTGGCAACGGGACAGTTCAGCCTGCTTGCGCTGAAGATGATCCTGCTCGCCGCCCCTGCGGTGCTGGGGACGTCCTGGCTGCTGCGACGCTATCCCCCCCGCTGGCGACGCGAGACGGTGCTCAGGATCGTGTGCGTGTTGCTTCTCGCCACCGGCGTCAGCATCGCCGCCTCAGCCCTGCTGGGACGTTGAGTCCGCACGCATGAGGAACCTGTGCAGGCGCGACTGCGCGGCATCGATGAGGCGGCACACTACCGCCGCGTGTCACGCGGGTCGATGATTGTCCTCCACGCTGAAGGCTTCTGCAGTGAGGAACGAGGAGGTGAGCTCGCTCAGTTCCGCCTCCAGCTCGCGTTCGCGTTGCTTGGGATCGGCCGCCGCACTGATTCGCGCTTGTACGCGTCCCCTTCACCGCGCAGCGAGCCCCACTCCGCCGGCGGCCACCCAAGTTTTAGCCCGATTCCGCCTGCTGAGAACATAGTGCGCAAAAGGCGTCGCAGCGGCGAGCCAAGCACCGGCCGCGGCGGCATCGCAGTCCAGCGCCTGGGCGACCTCGTAAGCCTCCAGGCGCGCCGGTTGCCGCAGGCGCGTGTCGCGACTGGCGCCGGCCTGGAGCGCGCACAGCGCGAAGTCCGCGCCGGCAGGCAAGTGCAGCAGTTCCGCACGCGTCTCCAGCGGCAGCGCTTGCCACTCGAGCAGCGACAGCCGCAGCCGGCAGCCGTCCAGTTTGTGGCGCACAGCGAGCGGCAGCCACAGCAGGCAGCGAGCTTCGTCGGGTTCGAAGGAGAGGCAGGCGGTGGGCCCCACGTCGGGTCGCATACGGCCAGCATAGCGCCCGCCTGGAGTTCGAGAACGCAATATTCAGGTCGCATTGACCTGAATAATCGATCGTCCTCGGGCCGTGTCAGTCCGTCGTGCAGTGGCGCAGGAACCCTTCGGCTGCGGCGCCCAGCTTCTTCGCCCGGTGCAGCACGATGGAGAGCGTGCGCTGCATCGGCGGCAGGGTTGTGGCAAGCTCCACCAGCCACCCCTCGGCGATCGCCTCCTTCACCGCCAGCCGCGACAGGCACCCCAGGCCCAGTCCTGCGGCCACGACGCGCTTGACCGCCTCGTTGCTCCCCAGCTCGAGCTCCACCTCCATCTGTGTCAGATGCGGGATCAGCCAGCGGTCCGAGGCTTCCCGAGTGCCAGAGCCGGGTTCGCGCAGGACCCAGGTGGCATGGTTCAGCTGGCGTGCGCCGGCGCGGCGTTCCGCCAACGGGTGGCCGGCGGCGGCGACCACGACGATCTCATCGCTGCGCCACTTGCTGACCGAGAGCTCCGGGTGGCTGTGGGTCCCCTCGATGAAACCGATGTCGGAGCGGAACGAGGCGACCCGCTCGAACACGTCATGCGTGTTGGCGATATCCAGCAGCACGTGGCTGCGCGGGTTCGCCTGCTTCCACCTGGCGATCAGCACCGGGAGCAGGTACTCGCCGATCGTGTAGCTGGCGGCCAGCCGCAGCGACGCCGCATGGGCCGCGGTGAACAGGGCTTCCGTCTCCACCGCCTGCTCCAGGATTCCGGCCGCGCGCGGCAGCAGGGCCCGCCCATTCTCGTTGATGACCAGCTTCTTGCCCACCCGGTCGAAGAGCTGCGCACCAAGCACGGCCTCCAGCTCGCCGAGCGCGTTACTCGCGGCCGACTGCGAGCGCGAGATCTCGTCGGCCGCGGCCCGCGTCGTGCCGCCGCGCGCCACCGCCGCGAACACCTCCAGCTGGCGCAGCGTGAGCTTCAGTCTCTGATCGATTTTCTGATTCACTGCGACCGGAATTATGCGGCACGCGAATCTGTGCGCTGTCTAGCATAAGCTTATGTTCAAGTTCCTCTCCAGCGAGCCGGTGCACGATGCAACCGCGAGCAGCACCGCGGACACCGAGGTCAAGACGACTACGTGCTACATGTGTGCCTGCCGCTGCGGCATACGCGTGCACCTGCGCGACGGGCAGGTCCGGTACATCGACGGCAATCCCGACCACCCGATCAACAAGGGCGTGATCTGCGCCAAGGGCAGCGCGGGAATCATGAAGCAGGTATCGCCTGCGCGCCTGACGCAGCCGCTTCTGCGCAGGCCAGGCAGCGAGCGGGGCGAGGGTGAGTTCGAGCCGATCTCCTGGGAGCGCGCCTACGAGCTGCTCACCGAGCGCCTGGGCCGTATCCGCGCCACCGATCCGAAGAAGTTCGCCCTGTTCACCGGGCGCGACCAGATGCAGGCCCTCACCGGCCTGTTCGCGCGCCAGTTCGGCACACCGAACTATGCGGCGCACGGCGGCTTCTGTTCGGTGAACATGGCTGCCGGCATGATCTATTCGGTCGGCGGCAGCTTCTGGGAGTTCGGCGGCCCGGACCTGGATCGCGCCAAGCTGTTCGTGATGATAGGCACCGCGGAAGACCACCACAGCAACCCGATGAAGATCGCCTTGGGCGACTTCAAGCGCAAGGGCGGCCGCTTCATCTCGATCAACCCCGTGCGCACCGGCTATTCGGCGATCGCCGACGAGTGGATTCCGATCCGCCCCGGCACCGACGGCGCACTGTTCATGGCGCTGCTGCACGAACTGCTCGCGCAAGGCCTGGTCGACCGGTCCTTCCTGCAGCGGTTCACCAATGCGCCGCAACTGGTGGTGCTGGACGAGGGCGAGCGCGAAGGCCTGTTCGCCTTCGATCCCGCCGCCGGCCCGCCCGGCGACGGCCGCCACCCGCACAACAAGCTGGCATGGGACCTGGCCAGCGGCCGGGTGGTGCAGGCCTATCCGGAAGGCGTGCAGGAAGGGCGCCAATTGGCGCTGGAGGGACACTACAAGCTGGCGGACGGGACGCGTGTGGCGCCAGCCTTCCAGCTGTTGCGAGACCGCGTTGCCGACACCACGCCCGAGTGGGCAGAGGACATCACTGGCATTCCGGCCGAGCGCATCCGCCAGCTGGCGCGGGAAGTGGGGGAGACGGCGCTGCACCAGGCCTTCGAACTTCCCATTCCATGGACCGATGCGTGGGGGAAGCGGCACCCCACCACCCAAGGGCGGCCGGTGGCCTTCCACGCCATGCGCGGGCTGGCGGCGCATTCCAACGGTTTCCAGACGGTGCGCGCGCTGGCGGTGCTCATGAGCGTGCTGGGCACCATCGACGCCCCCGGCGGCTTCCGCCACAAGGCGCCGTACCCGCGCCACATCGTGCCGAACTACCGGGCCTTCAACGACCCGTCCATGATCAAGCCCAACACGCCGCTGAACGCGGCGCCGTTGGGTTTTCCCGCCGGTCCCGACGAATTGGCGGTGCACGAGGACGGAACGCCGCTGCGCATCGATCACGCGTTCTCCTGGGAGCACCCGCTGTCGGCCCACGGGATGATGCACAACGTCATCACCAACGCGGTGCGCGGTGACCCCTACGAGATCGACACCCTGTTGATCTTCATGGCGAACATGGCGTGGAACTCCACCATGAACACCATGGAGGTGCGCAAGAAGCTCAACGCGCGCGGCGAGGACGGCAACTACAAGATTCCGTTCCTGGTGGTGTGCGATGCCTTCCAGAGCGAGATGGTCGCCTTCGCCGACCTGGTGCTGCCGGACACTACATATCTCGAGCGGCACGACGTCATGAGCATGCTGGACCGGCCGATCTCAGAGTACGACGGTCCGGTGGATTCCGTGCGAGTCCCCGTGGTGGAGCCCACCGGGAACTGCAAGCCGTTCCAGGAGGTGCTGATCGAGCTGGCCTCGCGCCTGAAGTTCCCCGCCTTCACCCAAGAGGACGGCACGCGCAAGTTCAAGGACTATCCCGATTTCGTCGTCAACTTCCAGGCCCAGCCGGGCGTGGGCTTTCTCATGGGCTGGCGCGGCAAAGAGGGCACTGAGCACCTGCGCGGCGATCCCAACCCCCGGCAGTGGGAGATGTACGCCAGGAACAACTGCGTTTTCCAGTACCACATGCCGGAAGACCAGCAGTACATGCGCAACTGGAACCAGCCTTACCTGGACTTCGCCAAGGACAAGGGCTGGCGGCAGCGCAACGACCCGGTGCAGCTGGCCATCTACTCGGACACGCTGCAGGCCTTCCGGCTGGCCGCGCAGGGCAAGAGCAAGGGCCGCCAGCCGCCGGAGCACCTGCGCGAGCGCATCGCCACCTACTTCGATCCGCTGCCGTTCTGGTATGCGCCGCTGGAGACCGCCTGCATCGACGCCGACCGCTACCCCCTGGCGGCGATCACCCAGCGGCCGATGGCGATGTACCACTCCTGGGATTCGCAGAACGCCTGGCTGCGCCAGATCCACAGCCACAACTACCTGTACGTGAACCCGCGCACCGCGCAGGAAGCTGGCATCGAGGACGGCGGCTGGGCCTGGGTGACCAGCGCCTGGGGCGAGCTGCGCTGCATGCTGCGCTACAGCGATGCGGTGGAGCCGGGCACGGTCTGGACTTGGAACGCGATCGGCAAGGGTTCCGGCGCCTGGCAGTTGGCGCCTGCCGCCGACGAGTCACGCAAGGGCTTCCTGCTCAATCACCTGATCACGGAGGAGCTGCCCTTTGCCGGCGGACACATCAGCAACTCCGACCCGGTTACCGGCCAAGCCGGCTGGTACGACGTGCGGGTGAACCTGCGCCCGGCGGCCCCCGAAGAACCAGCGGAAACCTTCCCCCAGATTGCAACCGTGCCGAGCGCCCCAGGCGTGCTCGGCGGCGCCCGCAAGGTGCTTGCCTACCTCGTTCCCAGGAAGCCATGAACCCAGTCCAGCCAGCCCCCGAAACACTGGCCAAGCAGCTCGCTCTGGTCATCGACCTGAATGTCTGCGTCGGCTGCCATGCCTGCGTCACCTCGTGCAAGGAGTGGAACACCTCGGGCGCGGCCGGCCCGCTGACAGACCTGAATGCTTACGGCGAGCGGCCCACCGGCACCTTCTTCAACCGGGTCCAGACCTTCGAGGCCGATAGCTACCCGGACACGCAGACCATCCACTTCCCCAAGAGCTGCCTGCACTGCGAGGACCCACCCTGCGTGCCTGTCTGCCCTACCGGTGCCAGCTACAAGCGCAAGAGCGACGGCATCGTGCTGGTGGACTACGACAAGTGCATCGGCTGCAAATATTGCAGCTGGGCCTGCCCCTACGGCGCCCGTGAGTTCGACGAGGAACGCAAGGTGATGACCAAGTGCACCCTGTGCGTGGACCGCATCTACGACGAGCTGCTGCCGCCGCAGGACCGCAAGCCGGCCTGCGTGAAGGCCTGTCCGACTGGCGCCCGCCTGTTCGGCGACGTCAAGGATCCGGACTCCGAGGTATCGCAGGCGATCCGCGAGCGTGGCGGCTACCAGCTGATGCCTGAGTGGGAGACCCAGCCGGCCAACCACTACCTTCCGCGCCAGGTCACCCGGAGCACGGCGCCGCAGGCGCAGCCGAAGTTCCGGCTGGGCGATTTCCTGAAGGGCGAACCGGCGTCCGGCAAGCACAAGCCAGGCAGCGGTGCGTTGGAAAAAGACGCCCGATGAAGCCAGCCCTCTCGATCATCCTTTTCACCACGATCGCCGGCGCCGCCCAGGGGATGGTGGTGGCACTGGCGTTGGCCACTCTGGCCGGAATGGCGCCCGCCACGGCGCTCGCCCCCCTGCTTTGGGCGGCCACCGGCATGTTGCTGGTGGCCCTGGTCGCCTCCTTCTTCCATCTGGGGCATCCGCTGCGCGCCTGGCGTACGGTGCTGATGTGGCGCACCTCCTGGATGTCGCGCGAGGTGATCGTGCTGCCGGCGTTCATCGCGCTGGTAGGCGGCTGGGCGCTGCTGGCCACACTGGCGCAGCGCGACGCGGTGGCGCCGCACTGGCTCGCCGGAATGGCGATCGTCGGCGCCGTGCTCCTGTGGTACTGCACCGCGATGATCTATGCCTGCATCCGCTTCATCCAGGAATGGGCGCATCCGCTCACGGTGGTGAACTACACGACGCTCGGCCTGGCCTCCGGCTTTGTCACGGCCGGCGCGCTGGCGGTAATGGCGGGGGAACCCGGGTTCGCCTCCGACATCGCCCCCTGGGCGCTGGCGGCCACGGCGCTGGCGTGGTTCACCCGCACGCTGTCGCTGCGCCGCAATGCGCGGCTGAAGCCGAAGTCCACCACCCAGACGGCGACCGGCATCCAGGCGGCGCGGGTGGTGCAGAAGTCCATGGGCATGACCGGCGGCTCCTTCAATACGCGAGAGTTCTTCCATGGGGCTTCGGCACACGCAATGCGCATGGCGCGGACAGGCTTTCAGGTGCTGGCCTTCGCACTGCCGATCCTGCTGCTTGCCTGGGCGCTGCTGAGCGGCTCGGCGCTGGCGTGGCTGCTGGCGCTGGGATCTCAGGCAGCAGGCCTGCTGGCGGAGCGCTGGTTCTTCTTTGCACAGGCACGGCACCCGCAGAACATCTACTACCAGGCAGTGTCGTGACGCCGGCGCTGCCCTTCCTGCGCTGGCTGCCGCAGTGGCGGCAGAAGGACGTGCTGCGGGCGGACCTGCTGGCCGGCCTGACCGGGGCCATCGTGGTGCTGCCCCAGGGCGTGGCCTTCGCCACGCTGGCGGGCATGCCGCCCGCCTACGGCCTCTATGCGGCGATGATGCCGTGCGTGATCGCCGCGCTGTTCGGCAGCAGCCGCCTGATGGTGACGGGGCCGGCCAATGCCATCTCGCTCACCACCATGGCGCTGGTGGCACCGCTGGCGGCGGTGGGCAGTTCGCAGTACGTGGGCCTGGTGCTCACGCTCACGTTCGTGGTGGGGGCGCTGCAGTTGCTGCTGGGGATGGCGCGCGTCGGCAAGTGGGTTGAGCTGGTGCCGCATGCGGTGATCGCCGGCTTCACCGCCGGCGCCGCCGTGCTGATCGTCAACAGCCAGGTCGGCACGCTGCTCGGACTCGACCTGCCGCGCGGGCTATCGGTGGCGCAGACGCTGCGGGCGGTATTCACGACCGGGCAGTCCATCCAGGCGCTACCGGTGATCGCCGCCATGGCCACCATCCTGATCAATTTGGCGGCGCTGCGGCACAGCCGCTGGATACCGCCGATTTTGATGGCAGTGATCGGCGGCACCGCCATCACCTGGCTCGCCGCCGGCCTGCTGGGCGCGCAGCCGGCCACCGTGGAGGCGCTGCCGGGGGCGCTGCCGCCGCTGTCGCTGCCCGACTTGCGCCAGGTGCCGAACCTGGTGCTGCCGGCGCTGGTGATGACGCTGCTGGCGGTGACCGAGGCGATGGCGATCGCCAAGGCGTTCGCGCGGCGCGCCAACGAGCCTTTCGACGGCAACCAGGAACTGGTCGGCCAGGGGCTGGCCAACCTGACCGGCTCCTTCTTCTCATCGTATCCAGCCAGCGGTTCATTCAACCGCTCCGGCGTGAACGTGGCGGCCGGCGCCCGCACGCCGCTGGCGGCGGTCAGCGCCGCCGTGCTGCTGATCGTGATCCTGTCCTTTGTCGCGCCCTGGGCGCGCTGGCTTCCGCTGGCGGTAATCGGGGGGCTGCTGGTGGTCGTGGCGTGGGGGCTGGTGAACCCGCGCGAGATCCGGCACCTATGGAAGCATGAGCCGGTCGACCGGCTGCCGATGGTCGTGACCTTCGCCGGGACGGTGACGCTGTCGCTGGAGTGGGCGATCCTCCTCGGACTGGCGACGGCCTGGGTGTCGCGGCGGCTGGCGGGCCCGGAGACGGGGAGTGGGAGCTTGTAGGGGGGAGGCAACTCGGCCGCGGACCACGTACTTCACGGTCGCCGGCAGGAGCTGCTTGATTCCCGCAGCCCGGCGTCCCGCATCGCATGGCCCTGCGGCTTATCCAGTACCGCGTCCGGCAGTAAACGCTGAACAGCCCGACCGGGGCTTTGTTCATCTAGACGCGTCCGGTTTTGCGATTTACCGGCTAAAACCGAGGCGCGGTCTGTAGCTGGAGAGCACCACCAGCAACCGTGAAATTGCCGCGCGCAACGAGATGCGCGTCAGATGCAACTTCGGCCAACGAGAGCACCGGCGTGGTTCACCCGCACGCTGTCGCTGCGCCGCGATGCGCGGCTCAAGCCCAAGTCCACCACGCAGACCGCCACAGGCATCCAATGCGGCGCGGGTGGTGCAGAAGTCGATGGGCATGACTGGTGGCTCGTTCAACACGCGCGAGTTCTTCCACGGCGCCTCGGCCCCCGCAGTGCGCATGGCTCGGGTGGGCTTCCAGGGCTGCCCGCCTGGGCGCTGCTGTCCGGCTCGGCGCTGGCTTGGCTGCTGGCGCTGGCCTCGCAGGCGGCCGGCCTGCTGGCCGAGCGCTGGTTCTTCTTCGCCCAGGCGCGCAATCCGCAGAACATCTACTACCAGAGCGTGTCGTGACCTGCTGCCCTTCGGGCGCTGGCTACCGCATTGGCAACGGAAGGACGTGCTGCAGGCCGACCTGCTGGCCGCCCGTCAGATCACAGCAACCCTTAGCCTGTGCATGCACGCTGCGGCAGTTCTGCAGCAACATAAGATTCCCGTGGATCTGAGGTGCCGCGTGTCCGGTCCACTTGCTGCTTGCGATAGTCAGCGGCCAAGAAAGGAACCCGGCTCTTGCCACCGTACCCGTTCTTCCCAAGCAGGCTGGCCGCCGAAGGAATTCGCGCCGCGGGCGCGCGAGCTCAGGCCTTTGGGCGGCGGCTGATCTGAACGGGCGCTCCGCCGAAGCGCTGCTTCGAACGATAGGTTGCAACGCCGGCATCCATCTCCTGGACGTGGTGCGGCAGCCAATCGAGCAGTTCCACGGATAGGCTCTGCACCACCCGCTGCTTCATTTCGGGCGGATGGGCGGCGCCGACCAGCACCTCCCGGACTTCATCGAAGGACTTCAGCACGTTGGCATGTTCGTCCAAGTGGCACTTCGAGTTGCCATCCTTCATGTCGCGCAGGTGCTCGTCCTCCATGGCGAAGTGCTGCGCCGCGTGCGCGCGCAATGCGTCGAGGGCAGGCACCATGTCGTCCGCGGATGCGCCCAGCAGGCGCGTGATGAGCGCGTGCAACTCTTCGTGGTCGCGGTCAAGGGTTTCCTCTCCCAGCTTGAGTTCGGATTTGTCCATAGCGTAATTGGACCACGAGTCGTGCCGGGCTGCCTCAGCCGCAGCTCGTCGCAGCCGAGGCAAGCCATGCGGAGCTCCTGCAGTGCGGCTGGCGAACTGCACTCGTCCTAGCAGCGGTTCCCGCGCGATTCCCTTTGAGCTTTCAAAAGGGGGCGCTCGTCCGTGGCGAGCTGCTGGAGGGCACGGGCCGGGAACGGTCCGTATCAATAGAGGCTACAGGCACACGCCATCCGAGTCTTCCTGCGCTGCGGCCGGGATCGAGTGTGAAGGAGGTTTGCACTCGAACGTGCACTTGAGAGCTGGTCACCACTGCCGGCCTGAAGTCCACCACGCAGACCGCCACCGGCATCAATGCGGCGCGGGTGGTGCAGAAGTCGATGGGCATGACCGGCGGCTCGTTCAAAACGCGCGAGTTCTTCCACGGCGCCTCGGCCCGCGCAGTGCGCATGGCCCGGGTGGGCTTCCAGGTGCTGGGCTTCGGGCTTCCCCTCCTGCTGCTCGCCTGGGCGCTGCTGTCGGGCTCGGCGCTGGCCTGGCTGCTGGCGCTGGCCTCGCAGGCGGCCGGCCTGCTGGCCGAGCGCTGGTTCTTCTTCGCCCAGGCGCGCCATCCGCAGAACATCTACTACCAGGCCGTGTCGTGACGCCGGCGCTGCCCTTCGTGCGCTGGCTGAAACGTGCGCGAAAATCCCCCTGTGAGCATCCCACCCTCGCGCCCGGCGCCTGTCGGCGCACAAGGCAAGCCAACTCTGAAGGACCCGCAGGAAATCGAGGATTTCCTGCTGTACCGGCTTTTTCGTATCACGCACGTCGGCCTGCGTGGGACGGACGACATGTACAAGCGGGAACTCGGAATCTCCCGCCGCGAATGGAGGCTCCTGGCGTACCTCGCCCGCACGCCGGATGCGAGCCTGAAGGCCCTGGCGGCGGACGCGGGCATCGACGTGGTCGTGGCGAGCCGGACCGTCGCCGACATGCATTCGCGTGGGCTGGTGGACAAGCGACGCTCCCCGGGCAACAAACGCCTGGTGTGCCTGCGCCTGACCGACGACGGTGTCCAGATCCACGGCAAAGCCAAGCTGATGGCTGCGGCTTACAACCGTGAGCTCGCAGAGTGCCTGACCCACGACGAGGCGTCATTCCTCTTCGAACTGCTGACGAAGCTGGAGCGGCAGGCAGCTCTTCTCACTCGCGACAGGTAGCCTTGGGCCCGTGTCCCCCAAGTGCGTCAGAGGCTTGAACGCACTTCGTCGAACGTCATGCGGCGCGGTCTGGTGACCGCAAATGCATAGCCGCCGAACAACTCAGGGCGGCTGGCGGACGGCGGCAACTGCCGCTCGCTTTGATGGCTGCGCACCGCCTCCAGCAGCATACGGCGGCATTGCGCGATGGGCATGTCGGAAGGCATCAGCTTCTCGCGGGAGCGATCATGCACGCGTCCCTGGCTCTCCTGCACCGCCAGATCTTGCAGCTGCGCGCTGCGAATACCGGTGAAGGACGCACGCCGCTGCAAAGCACGGTCCTGCAGGTAATCGTTCTCGCGCGACCCGCGCGGAAGGTAGGAACCGGGCACCAGCGGTGCATAGTCCTCGCCGACATCCCTGTAGCTATCCAGTTCGGCAGCGGTCAGCGGCCGGTCCTGGTGCCAGCGAATCCGGTACCACCAGCAGTTCTCGTCGTTGATCGGGATGAACAGGTTGATGCGGCTCACGTTGCCCGGCGCCGTGGGCACGATCACGAAGCACGGCAACAGCCACCGCGCGACACGCCAGTACGCGTTCTCCGCACCGGCGTCACGGCGCGCGCCGATTTGCAAACCGTAGTCGGTGCGCTCGGCGAACAGCGTTGGACGTCCGTCCTCGTCCGAATAACGGATCATGTCGCCGATGCCGAATACGTCGGAGCTGGTCTCCCCTTCCTTGTGCAGGAAGGAGATGTGCGAGTAGTCGATGCTGCCTTCGAGCGCCTGCAGGTAGTTGCAGCGCATCAGGCACTTGGAGACATACGTGTGCTCGCCAGGAACCACAGTGAACGCCATGGCCGGGGGCAGCGCATGCGGCTCGCCTTTTCCCATCCATGCCCATACGATGCCGCCCCGCTCCTGCGTCGGGTAAGCCGTGGTGGAGAGTCGTTGCATCTGCGCCGGGGTGCAGCTGTCGGTCGGGACATCCACGCACCTTCCGCCGGCATCGAACTTCCAGCCGTGGTAGATGCAGCGCAGGCCCCCCGCCTCGTTGCGGCCGAAGTAAAGCTCCGCCCTGCGATGCGGGCAAAAGGCGTCGAGTAGGCCGACCCGCCCGCTGCTGTCGCGAAACGCGACGAGATCCTCGCCAAGCAGCCGCACGCGCGCTGGGGGGGCGTCAGGCGCCGGCAGCTCCTTGGAGAGCAGCGCGGGCATCCAGAACTCCCGCATCAGTTCGCCCATGGCCGTGCCCGCGTCAGTCCGCGTGAGCAGGTCGTTCTCTTCCGCTTTCATCGTTTTCCCCCTCGGGCGCGACGCCGCGTTCATTCCTTGTCGATCTTGATTTTCTTCAGCGCTTGTTCCCAACGAACCGTTTGCTGCTTGAGCATGGTGTCCACCTGCTCCGGGGTGCTCCGGTCGGAGATCATGGCGCCGGCTTGCGCGAGACGATCGCGCACGCCTGGATCCGCGAGTGCCTTCGTGAATTCCTCATTCAGCCGCTGCCGAACGGCTGCTGGCGTCTTCGACGGCGCGACGAGAGCGTACCAAGACACGACCTGCGCATCGGGGAAACCCGCTTCGGCGAAGGTGGGCACGTCGGGCAGATCTTTCACGCGGGTCGGCGAAGCAACCGCTAGGGCGCGCAGCGATCCGCTCGCGACGTGGCCGCGGGCGACGGACATGGGGGACATGGCGAACGCGAGGCGCCCCGTCAGAAGATCGGGCATGCCCGGCGGCACGCCCTTGTACGCAATGGGCTGCAGTTCGATGCCAGAACTCAGCCTTAGCATCTCGGTGTTGAGGTGCATCGAGGTTCCAACGCCGGGCATCAGGTAGTTCAGCTGCCCCGGCCGCTGCTTCGCGTACTCCACGAACTCCTTTAGCGTCCGCACCGGCAGCGATGCGGGCACCAGCGCCACCACCGGCGCGTTCACGAGTTCCACGATGCCGCTGAAATCGTCGGCCGGATGCCAGGTGCTCTTGCCGGCCGTCAGTCCGGGATTGGTGACGTGGCTAAGCGTAGCCAGCAGCAGCGTGTAGCCGTCGGCCGGACTGCGTGCGACGTGGGCAGCGCCGATCGATCCGCCCGCGCCCGGACGCGCTTCGACCACCACCGGCACTCCCCAGTTGGCGCTGACCTTCTCCGCAATGATCCGCGTGAGCACGTCGGGCGAACCGCCTGCGGGGAACGGGACGACGATCGTCACCGCCCGTGCGGGGTAAGCCTGCGGCAATGCCGGCGTTCCGAAAACCATGGCCAGCGACGCCATGAGCAGCGTACCGAGCATCCTGCGATTCGTCATCGAGTGTCTCCTGTGGGAAAGCCTGTTGGCAGAGTATATGCTCCAAGCGGCCACGTCGGTGGCGGGACACTTGACGAGCACAATCGTTTTCCGCTGCGGAGGTGACGATTGACTTGGTCAATGGGAAGAGCCGAACGTAGCATCCGCCCACTTCCGCATCGGACACGACATGACCCAGACAGACAACAGCGCCATCGTTGCCACGCCCCTGAACGGGCACATCGGGGCCGAGATCTCTAACATTGACTTGGGCCGGCCCCTGGCGCAAGCCGATTTCGACGCGCTGCAGGCAGCACTCGCGCGCTACGAGGTGCTCGTCTTTCGCGACCAAGACATTTCGCTCGAAGCCCAGATCGCGTTCGCGAAGCGGTTCGGCAACCTGTCCACGCATCCGTTCGCGACGAACCTGCCCGACGTGCCGGAGGTGATCGAGTTCGACAACTCCGGCCGCAACCCCGCCGGGCCGACCGACTCGTGGCATTCGGACGAGACATTCCGCGCCCGCCCGCCAATGGCCACCATCCTGCGGGCTAAGGTCGTGCCACCCTATGGCGGCGAGACGGTGTTCGCCAGCATGACGGCCGCTTACGACGGCCTGAGCGAGCCCATGAAGGTGTACGTCCACCGGCTGCGGGCGCGGCACGACTTCAAGCCCTGGCGCCACATGTTCGCGGGCTCCAAGGCTGCGCGCATGAAGCTCATCGAGCTGGAGGACGAATTTCCAAACCCCATGCACCCGATCGTGCGCATCCACCCGGTGACCGGACGTCGCGTGCTATTCGTGAATCCGCAGTTCACTGTCGGCATTGAGGGGCTAAAGGAAGACGAGGGCCAGACCATCCTGAACTTTCTGTACCGCCAGGCGATGGTCCCCGACTACCAGCTGCGCTTGAAATGGAGGCCGCACACCATCGTGATGTGGGACAACCGGTCCACCCAGCACTACGCGCCGCACGACTACTATCCGCACCGCCGCAACATGGCGCGGCTTACCGTCGAAGGCGGCCCCGTGGATGGCCCAGTCGGCGATTACGAGCCTCAGCCGGAGAACCCGCTGAAGCTGGCACAGCCGCCGTCGCGGGAAACCGACGAGAAGAAGATGCTGCGACCGTTCGAGCGCGCGATGATGTGAGCCTGCACGCAAGAAGCCCGCTCAGCGCGGCACTTGCGTTCGGCTGTCCGCCTGCCTGAGCATTCGCCGGAAGGCGATGAGCACGATCGCCCGCCGGATCGCCATCGGCATGAACAACCATTGCACCGGCACATGCTGCAGCATCCAGTTGGTGGTGGCGATGCTCACGATGGTGAGTGCGAACGCAATTGGTACGTGAGGACGGAGCCAACATCTTCTGCGGATGCGTGCCTGGCGGCCAGCGCGGAGAACTGCGGCGAGTCGCCGACCACCGTCGCGCCCAGGAACAGTGGGGGCGACGCGCGCGCTGCCTACGCGCTCGCTCCAGTGCCCGCGCGGCAGAGCCGATCGCGCCGCTGGCCATCACGAGGAAGGACGACGGCGACACCTAGCCCGGATATTTCGCGAGCCTAGGTGGCTGCCTAAATCTTGAGCAGTTTCGGGGGTCCGCGGAATTCGTGCGGGTTGGAGGCAGGCTGGTAGGCCTCTTTTTCTGCCGCCCAGGCGTACTACCCCCTTACCCCCGTTGTTTGTCGGCGTGCCGAGGACAGCACTATGCGAGGTTCTACGGGGCCAGGGCACGCGCTGCCATGAGGAACACGTGCTTCGGTCCCTCACCCCAGAGGCTGCGTTGCGGGCCGCCCAGGCTGCCCTGCAAAGTTGCGCGCGCACAGGCTATCAAGTGGGCGGCGCGGTCAGCGACCGTGCGGGCCACTCCCTGGTCATGCTGCGCGATCGCCTCGCTGGACCGCATACGCCGGAAACTGCGTTGAACAAGGCCTATGCCGCGGTCACGTTCAAGATGGACACCCTGGCGTTCGCCCGTGCCACCCAGGCTACGGAGGTATCCTCGGGAATCCGGGAACTGCCGCGCGTGGTCGCCATCGGCGGTGGGCTGCCTATCGAGTCCGCCGGTTCACTGGTGGGCAGTATCGGCGTGTCGGGTGCGCCCGGCGGAGATGCCGATCACGCCTGCGCGCCAGGCATCGCCGCCATCAACGACGATCTCGAGTTCTGAACCCCGGCCAGGTCGTCGTGGCGGAGACAAAGCTGTGGCGCAACAACCGTGAGGCAAGGCGCAGCGTGCTGGCCTATGGA
>JAHBZM010000003.1 GCA_019635435.1 Ramlibacter sp.
TGGTATGCGATAGTGTGCGCATGGCGAACTCGCTGTTGCAAGATATTCCCCTTGGGGCCTCGCTGACGGAAGAGGCGGCGCGTGCGATTTTCCTTCGCGGCGAAGAATCTGTAATCTTCGCGCTGCTTGCGCAGGCGAAGATGCTGGCCGAGCACCAGGCCGCCCTGCCCGCGATCGCCCACAACACGCCCTCGACGCCTTCGGGCGCGAAGCCGGTGTACACCAAGCCCCAGTCCTCCGGTCGCGGCAAGAAGAAGCCCGGTCGCAAAGCGGGCCACGCGGGCAGCCGGCGACCGGCCCCGGAGGAGATCGATCGCAGCGAGGCGCACCGCGCGGCCTGCTGCCCGGATTGCGGCGGCTCCCTCAACCGCTGCGAGGAAACGCGGACGCGCTACACCGAGGATATCCCCGAAACCAGGCCGGAAGTGACCGAGCATGTCATCCACCGGGACTGGTGTCCCAGGTGCAAGAAGAAGGTTGAAGCCCCGGTAAGCGCGGCCCTGCCGGGCGCCACCGTGGGCAATCGCGCGCTGGTGCTGAGCGCCTGGCTCCATTACTGCCTTGGCAACTCGCTCGCGCAGATCGCGGACGTTTTCAACTTCCACCTTTACTTCAAGGTCACCCCCGGGGGCCTGTTGCACATGTGGCGGCGCCTGGCGGAAATACTCCTGCCCTGGCACGAGGAAATCCAGCGCGAAGCGCTCAGGTCCTCGGTGCTGAACGCCGACGAAACCGGCTGGCGCGTGGATGGAAAGACCCACTGGCTCTGGTGCTTCGCCAGCAGCGACCTGAGCTATTTTCTGATCGACCAGTCGCGCGGTCAGCCCGCGTTGAAGAAGTTTTTCATAGAGGAGTTCGCGGGCACGCTGGTGGCCGACTTCTGGGGGCCCTACAACGCCGTGGCGTGCGCCCATGCGCAGAAGTGTCTGGTGCACCTGCTGCGCGATCTCGAACACGTCGAGCGCTACAAGTCGCCCGGCGAGGACTGGGCGGCCTTCGCTAAAAAGCTGCGGCGCCTGCTCGGAGACGCCATCCGCCTTTCCCGGCGCGAGGATGAACACACGCCCGAAGCCTACGCTTCGCGACGCGCGCTGCTATCCAAGCGCCTCGATGAACTCAACGCCATGCCCTGGGAAGACGCGCAGGCGCGGCGCCTTGTCAAACGCCTCAAACGCCACTGCGACGAACTCTTCACCTTTCTGGACCGGCCCGGCGTCCCCTTCGACAACAACCTCGCCGAGCGCTCCATTCGCCCCGCCGTCCTCCTGCGCAAGAACAGCTACGGAAACCGAAGCGGTACGGGCGCCGACATACAGGCCCTGCTCATGAGCGTCTTCTTCACCCTCAAAAAGCGCGGGCACAATCCCGTCGACGCCATCAGCCACGCCCTCAAACAATT
>JAHBZM010000004.1 GCA_019635435.1 Ramlibacter sp.
TTGTTTACATTTTTCACATTCGTAAAAATATTGACAAGCGTCTGTCGGCATTGTTTCTTCTTTCTTGTGTCCGCAGTTGGGACAAGTTATTGTTGATTGTAATTTGATTTCCATTTTAATTTTCTTTTTTGTCAGCTACAGAATATCCTGTTGAGTTTATTGCTTTTTCGATTTCAGAAATGTTTGTTTTTGAGTTGTCAAATTCTACGATTGCATTTCCATTTTCGTAAGATGCGTTTGAACTTATTATTCCTGTCAATTTATTTACTTCGTGATTTACTTGTTCGCCACAACTTTCACAAGTCATACCGCTAATCGTAAATTCTACTTTTTTAATATTGGATTTGTCCACTACTATGATTTGCTTTTCAGCCTTTGAGTAAAAAACACTTGAATAGTATGGAAAAGCAAGCATAACGATGGCAAATCCCGTTACTATTCCTAAAAACATTTTTGACTGAATGAATTTTGGTTTTTCTTCTGTCTCACAGTTGCAGTCAATTTGCTTTTTTGGTTTCAACTTTTGATACCAAGCAAAACCAAGCACTAAAATTGTCATTCCGATAAAATATGGTCGGAAAGGTTCAAGCCAAGAAAAAGTTGAGGCAAGTCCGCTTGTTCCTGCAATGAGAGCCAAAACAGGTGTAATGCAACACAATGAAGCTGCAATTGCTGTTAAAAGTCCTGCTCCAATTAGTTTGTTGTCTGTTTTCATAATGTTTCCAAAATTTTGTTTTCGTCAAGTATTTTGAAAAACGGTTTCAGCATTTTTTCATACTCTTTTGTTAATGAGTAAAAAATGGTTTGAGCTTCTCTTTCTGTTTCAATGAGTTTTCTGTCTTTGAGTTTTCGCAAGTGTTGTGAAACCGCTGAAATTGTCATACCAAGAATATCGCTTATATCACAAACACAAAGTCGTTTTTCTTCATAGATCAGAAAGAGAATTTTCAGTCTTACGTTGTTTCCTGCCAATTCAAGTCCGTTTGATAAATAGTCAAATGAGCCGTTGAGTTCTGAAACTCTGTCTTTACAGCGATTTATTTGTTTAATGTCCGCTTGTTGTCGTATGCAAGAATTGTTGTCCATAGTACAA